>QKMY01000044.1 GCA_003242895.1 Candidatus Margulisiibacteriota bacterium | reverse complement strand
CAGAAGTACATTAATTCTTGTTGAACCGCCGTATACGGAACCGTACGTACGGTGGTGTGAGAGGTCGGTAGGTGAATTAATCACCTACCTCCTACTCGATTTATAAATGGACTTTATTTCTGTATAGATTCTAAAATAGCAGGTGTGACTATTTCTCCATATTGTGCTTTCATCTGAAGTAATTCGGATTTTTGTTGCTCGAGGACCTCAAAGAAGCGAGCTGGAATTTCAGAATCGTCTGCATTGTAGTCGTCTGTTACTTTATCAATACGTGCTATCAGTTTTTCAACATAAATAGAGAACTGTTTATTATAAAGTTCTTGTGTATATT
Source organism: Candidatus Margulisiibacteriota bacterium (assembly GCA_003242895.1). Taxonomy (NCBI): domain Bacteria; kingdom Bacillati; phylum Candidatus Margulisiibacteriota; species Candidatus Margulisiibacteriota bacterium. The sequence continues at coordinate 1,948 of QKMY01000044.1, read as the reverse complement.
CTTTATCCAGGATTTCAGAGAATAACCGTTTAAGATCTTCGTATTTAGGAACACCGCCGATTGGGGTATCTATAGAAGCAACTAAGCCTTCAGAGTAATAAGCCAGCCAGCTGAGCCACACTTTTACATCACGTTTTTCCCCGAGCAATTTATTAGAATCTCCACCACGGGCTGCCTCAGTTAAGAAATAGTTAATTCCGGCATAGACGGGTTTTTTCGATATGCTCTCGTTACGGCCAAATTCAAGCTGATGTTTAATATTATCTCCCAGAGATCCTGGCATAAATGGCCGATTAGCAAAAGGCTCCAGTTTAATTCCTGTTGCACCGACTTCGGTAGCGGTTGCTGCTGAAACTATTGAACCTCCGATAACCACTCCTTCATCAGAGTTAGCCGCCACACGAATCGGAGGATTTGTGTCACTATCACGTCCGGAATATGTAATAACGCCAACTGGAACTCCTTCGGGATCTTCCGATTTTTCACTGTAATTCTCAAGTGCACGGGCGCTGAATGTTGCCCTGGCATTTGGATGAGACATAGGAATTTCTTTGCCTTCGTTGTTAACCATCCCCTGATGCCATTCCCCCTGAAAGTTTATTCCTTCGGCAGGAACAGGTTTTCCATCTCCAAGCCAATGAACAGTGTTTTCTGGTGTAACAAGAATATTAGACCAAATTACTCCAGGTTTTTTTAGAGCTGCGTCAACCATCGGATCATCGATAGGGTTTACATCCTTAACAATTGCAAATACACCTTGTTCAGGATTAATAGCTCTTAAAGTCCCATCTTCATGTATATACATCTCAGCCAGATCATCCCCGATAAAATGTTTGCCGGCCATAGCTGTAGTGGTTTTACCGCAGCCACTGGGAGCGGCACCGGTAATAAATACGGTTTTGTTGTTACCGTCAGGCATTTTTATCTCCATTCCGGTTATAAACATATGTTCGACTAATTCGGGAGTATTTTCTCTCACTGTTTTTCCTATATTTATTTCATGGTTACCTTTTTTTAATCGCAAGGAGTTACCAGCATAAGTAGTGAATATAGACCAGGTTTCAAGATTTTTGTGATCAGTAAAAACACGTGCTTTCTTAAGTTCTTCAGAAGTATTGTTACCCTGAGCATGGTAGTTGGTTATAAAATATCCGCATCTATTAACCTGCGAGTCGAATGAATCAAGTGCACTTCGATAGAGAATACTGGCTGAATTAATTACATAGGCTGATTGTGTTACAATCAATGATGGAGTTGCATTAGGAGCACCTATCGGACCTCTGCAATAAGCGCCTACAAACATAGTCTTGTCTTTAAGAATGCCTCCAAGATTGTTGTTTACATAATCGGCAGCATCTTTTCTAGGTACCTTCTTTTTTAGTGAACTGAGGCGGTCTCCTTCATCATAAATTGTGAAAGTCTGCTGGGGAAGTCTTCCTTGTTCATCTTTTAAGTCAAAATGGTAAGTATGGCTATCATTAGCCAATGGTAGTTCTTCTGCCAGTGAAATTGCTGCTTGTTTAATCGTTTTAGCATCTTCATCAGAGCCGGAATGGATAAATATATTTTGGGGATCCATAAGCATAGCTCCAGCCGCAATTTTGATTATTGCATCTTCATTATTAAGGCGTAACAATTTAGCATAATTATCTGTATCCATTTTACTTTTTAATAGATTAAGTGCCACGTCATATGTTATTCCCTTTGTGCTGGCATTCTGAGCTATATCGATGACTTTTCTTTTTAACTGCATTATATTTATCCCTTCAGTGTTGTTTTTCAAAAGAATACCTCTTGATTAACATATTTATCGGATTATTTTTGAAATAATTTCATTAAATATTTACCCCCAATTCCTAAATAGAAAGCCTATAAACAAAAGAACCTCCAGTTGTTACAATTGTTTCGACGAAAAAACAAAAATCACCTAAGAGGTGAAAAGTAACAA